>NZ_BAAGQX010000006.1:0-1409 GCF_054783255.1 Hymenobacter ruber | reverse complement strand
AATACATGCAAGTCGAACGGTCAGTAGCAATACTGATAGTGGCGCACGGGTGCGTAACGCGTAGCCAACCTACCCGAATCTGGGGGATAGCCCGCCGAAAGGCGGATTAATACCGCATAAAACAACAGAACGGCATCGTTCAATTGTTAAAGATTTATTGGATTCGGATGGGGCTGCGTGCCATTAGCTAGTTGGGGAGGTAACGGCTCACCAAGGCGACGATGGCTAGGGGAGCTGAGAGGCTGGTCCCCCACACGGGCACTGAGATACGGGCCCGACTCCTACGGGAGGCAGCAGTAGGGAATATTGGGCAATGGGCGAGAGCCTGACCCAGCCATGCCGCGTGCAGGATGAAGGCTTTCTGAGTCGTAAACTGCTTTTGCCAGGGAAGAAAAAAGGGCGTGCGCGCTCTACTGACGGTACCTGGTGAATAAGCACCGGCTAACTCCGTGCCAGCAGCCGCGGTAATACGGAGGGTGCAAGCGTTGTCCGGATTTATTGGGTTTAAAGGGTGCGTAGGCGGCGCGTTAAGTCTGGGGTGAAAGCCCGTTGCTCAACAACGGAACTGCCCTGGAAACTGGCGCGCTTGAGTACAGACGAGGGTGGCGGAATGGATGCTGTAGCGGTGAAATGCATAGATAGCATCCAGAACCCCGATTGCGAAGGCAGCTGCCTAGACTGTAACTGACGCTGAGGCACGAAAGCGTGGGGAGCGAACAGGATTAGATACCCTGGTAGTCCACGCCGTAAACGATGGATACTCGCTGGTGGCGATAGACGGTCACTGGCTTAGCGAAAGCGTTAAGTATCCCACCTGGGGAGTACGCCCGCAAGGGTGAAACTCAAAAGAATTGACGGGGGCCCGCACAAGTGGTGGAGCATGTGGTTTAATTCGATGATACGCGAGGAACCTTACCTAGGCTAGAATGCGCGTGACCGCCTCAGAGATGAGGCTTTCCTTCGGGACACAAAGCAAGGTGCTGCATGGCCGTCGTCAGCTCGTGCCGTGAGGTGTTGGGTTAAGTCCCGCAACGAGCGCAACCCCTATGATTAGTTGCCAGCGGATAATGCCGGGGACTCTAGTCAGACTGCCTGCGCAAGCAGTGAGGAAGGCGGGGACGACGTCAGGTCATCATGGCCCTTACGCCTAGGGCTACACACGTGCTACAATGGACGGTACAGCGGGTTGCCAACCAGCGATGGTGCGCCAATCCCGAAAAGCCGTTCTCAGTTCGGATCGGAGTCTGCAACTCGACTCCGTGAAGCTGGAATCACTAGTAATCGCGTATCAGCAATGACGCGGTGAATACGTTCCCGGGCCTTGTACACACCGCCCGTCAAGCCATGAAAGTCTGGTAGACCTGAAGCCGGTGCTCCGCAACGAAGCCGGTTAGGGTAGAACAGGTAAT
>NZ_BAAGQX010000005.1:0-2899 GCF_054783255.1 Hymenobacter ruber | reverse complement strand
AATCAACAAGTGTGATTACGAAAGAGAAGTAACAAAGAGCACACGGGGGATGCCTAGGGTCTCAGAGGCGACGAAGGACGCGATAAGCTGCGATAAGCCCGGGGTAGAGGCACATACTCGTTCATCCCGGGATTTCCGAATGGGGCAACCCCTTGACTGGAAGAGTCAAGAACTGACTGGTTTATCCAGCAGTGGCAAACGCAGGGAACTGAAACATCTAAGTACCTGCAGGAAAAGAAAATAACATATGATTCCCCAAGTAGTGGCGAGCGAACGGGGAGGAGCCCAAACCGGGTTGGTTACGGCCAGTCCGGGGTTGTAGGGCCGCGACATCTGATTGAATCGAGTTAGCTGAACTGCTTGGGAAAGCAGGCCATAGACGGTGAGAGCCCGGTAAGCGACAATTCTGATTCACGGTAGCGGTACCCTGAGTAGGGCGGGGCCGGAGAAACCCCGTCTGAAGCGAGCGGCACCATCCGCTAAGGCTACATACTCCTGAGACACCGATAGTGAACTAGTACCGTGAGGGAAAGGTGAAAAGAACCGGGAATACCGGAGTGAAAAGAACCTGAAACCGTGTGCTTACAAGCAGTTAGAGGGAATTCGTTTCCTGATAGCGTGCCTTTTGCATAATGAGCCTACGAGTTACTCCTCCCCGGCAAGGTTAAGTGGTTGAAGCCACGGAGCCGCAGCGAAAGCGAGTCTGAACAGGGCGCGCAGTCGGGGGGGGTAGACGCGAAACTTTGTGAGCTACCCTTGAGCAGGTTGAAGGTGCGGTAACACGCACTGGAGGACCGAACCAGTTTCCGTTGAAAAGGATTTGGATGACTTGAGGGTAGGGGTGAAAGGCCAATCAAACTGAGAAATAGCTCGTACTCCCCGAAATGTATTGAGGTACAGCGTCGCGGTGGAGGTCACTGGAGGTAGAGCTACCAATAGGACTAGGGGGTGTCAGAGCCTACCGAATCCTGATGAACTCCGAATGCCAGTGGCTATACGCGGCAGTGAGGCCTGGGGTGCTAAGGTCCCCGGCCGAGAGGGAAAGAACCCAGACCAACAGCTAAGGTCCCTAAATCTAGATTAAGTTGAACAAAGGAGGTCCAGTTGCTTTGACAGCCAGGAGGTTGGCTTGGAAGCAGCCATTCCTTTAAAGAGTGCGTAACAGCTCACTGGTCGAGCGACCGGGCATCGATAATACGCGGGCATCAAATCTAGTACCGAAGCTTTGGATGTAACCTGCAAGACGGTTACGTGGTAGGGGAGCATTCTCCTTGCGGTGAAGCCGCGTCGTCAGGCGTGGTGGAGCGTGGAGAAAAGCATATGTAGGCATGAGTAACGATAATGGGGGTGCGAAACCCCCACGCCGATAGACTAAGGTTTCCAATTCAACGCTAATCGGAATTGGGTTAGTCGGGACCTAAGGGGCAGCCGAAAGGTGAACTCGATGGACAGCAGGTTAATATTCCTGTACTAATGACAGCAAGTGATGCAGTGACGCAGAAGTGAAAGCACCGCGGGCGGACGGAAGTGCCCGTTGAAGGCCGTAGGTAGTGGGACCGTAGTTAAGTACGCGGACCTAGCCGAAAGCTGATAGTACCGCACGACCTTCGGGTCACGCGGATAGTGTGCCTAATCCGACTGCCAAGAAAACCTGCTAAGCGTTTTAACGCTGTTATTACCCGTACCGCAAACCGACACAGGTAGTCAAGGAGAGCATCCTGAGGCGCTCGAGTGAATCACGGCCAAGGAACTCGGCAAAATGGACCTGTAACTTCGGGAGAAGGGTCGCTTCCTTCTAGCAATAGAAGAAGCCGCAGTGAAAAGGCCCAGGCGACTGTTTAACAAAAACACATGACTTTGCTAACGCGCAAGCGGACGTATAAGGTCTGACACCTGCCCGGTGCCGGAAGGTTAAGAGGGGAACTTAGTCGCAAGGCGAAGGTTTGAATCGAAGCCCCGGTAAACGGCGGCCGTAACTATAACGGTCCTAAGGTAGCGAAATTCCTTGTCGGGTAAGTTCCGACCTGCACGAATGGTGTAACGATCTGGGCGCTGTCTCAGCCGTGAGCTCGGTGAAATTGTAGTCTCGGTGAAGATGCCGAGTACCCGCCACGGGACGGAAAGACCCCGTGCACCTTTACTATAGGTTGCCATTGGTGTTGGGTTCAGTATGTGTAGCATAGGCGGGAGGCGCTGAGCCGGGGACGCTAGTTCTCGGGGAGCCGACGTTGAAATACCGCCCTTACTGTGCCTGATGCCTAATCCCAGGATTCTGGGAGACAGTGGCTGCTGGGTAGTTTGACTGGGGTGGTCGCCTCCAAAAGAGTATCGGAGGCTTTCAAAGGTCCGCTCAGTCCGCTTGGTAACCGGACGCAGAGCGCAATAGCAGAAGCGGGCTTGACTGTGAGGCCGACTAGCCGAGCAGGGTCGAAAGACGGATATAGTGATCCGGTGGTTCCGCATGGAAGGGCCATCGCTCAAAGGATAAAAGGTACGCCGGGGATAACAGGCTGATCTCCCCCAAGAGCTCATATCGACGGGGAGGTTTGGCACCTCGATGTCGGCTCGTCACGTCCTGGGGCTGGAGAAGGTCCCAAGGGTTCGGCTGTTCGCCGATTAAAGTGGCACGCGAGCTGGGTTCAGAACGTCGTGAGACAGTTCGGTCCCTATCTGTGGTGGGCGTTGGAAATTTGACAGGACCTGTCCTTAGTACGAGAGGACCGGGATGGACCAGCCGCTGGTGCGCCGGTTGTACCGCCAGGTGCAGCGCCGGGTAGCTACGCTGGGACGAGATAAGCGCTGAAAGCATCTAAGTGCGAAACTCACCTGGAGATGAGATTTCCCAATTGAAGGCCCGTCGGAGATGACGACGTGGATAGGCGGCAGGTGAACAAGTGGA